>DASCOS010000021.1 GCA_036012125.1 Vicinamibacterales bacterium
AAGGACACCTCCTTCGGAAAAACCTTCCAACGATACGGGGGCACCCCAGTTCTCCAGAGGCCGACCGGTCTTGGCGTCGAGTGCCCACAGAAAAAAGGCTGGCGTCGTGATGTAAATCACACCCCGTCCATCCACCTCAGCGTAAGCGACACCCTTTCCAAAATCTGTCCTCGGTGAACGTAAATACCTCATCGTCTCCGGCTCGCGAAAAGTCCAAAGCCTCTCGCCAGTAGCGGCGTCGATCGCCACTACCTGCCGCCGCTGACCGGTGACCGTGAAAAGCACACCATCCACAAAGACCGGCGTGGACCGAGAGGTATACTCGACACCCCCACCTGAGTTATGCCCTTGCCAGATCCAGGCGACTTCCAGATCCGAAAAATTTGAGGCGTCGATCTGATTCAGTAGCGGAGCAGACCTGGTACTCCCCGCATCACCGCCCAAGTAGCGCCACTCCCCGCCCTCAACGCCAGTCAACTGCGCAGAGCACACGGCAGGAACTCCCAAGAGCGCCAAGGCTAGGACACCACAATCGCATCGAAGTTGCTTCATCATGCCTCCTGCTCGAGTGAAGGACGAAAGCCTATCGCTGCTCGGCAGCGGGTCAGCTTAAACAATCCCCTTCTCTCGAAAAATGTCTTTTATCACCCCTGGGAGGAGAGACATTTTACTCACCTTCTCCACGTCACCATTGAGTGCGAATACCCAAGAATCATCTCTGGTTTGAACATATCCGACAATCCAACCAATTGAGCCATTCCATCCAGTCTTAAACCGTAATTTGTAGTTGGCCGTCTCTTCCATCAGCATAATGTTGCGTAATTCTTCATAGGAAGAATCAGAAAATGGGGAGCTTCGTTCAATAACCTGTCTAATGAAACCAACTTGGTCTACTGCGCTAATTCTCAAAGAACCATCAAGCCAAAATTCAGTCGAACTAAAGTTGTTATCCAAATCACCATATTCGGAAAGAGTTAAGTAATGCTTATATTGTTTCGCACCAATCTTCTTTGCCAATAACTGATAACACCAAACACAGGAGACCCTGAAGGCACTTTTTAAGGAATGGTTTCTGTTCCAAGTTTGAATTGAGTGCTGAGCACCATCCCAAATAAACATTTCATCTTTGTTATTTGCAACTCCCTCCTCCAGCGCAATTAAGGTATTCATGATTTTAAAAGTAGACGCTGGAGAGAATTCCCTCGTAGCACGAGGGGCATTATGTATGAAGCGTTGGTTGGAACTCGTCGAGGCAAGCACGATGGTCCCATTCAAGTCGTGTTGGGCAAAGATTTGAGCAATACCCGCATCTTCTCCTGGGGTCGGGGCGTTCTGCAGCGCATCAGTCGGCACACTCACCATCGCAAGCGCAATACCCGCGAGGCCGCTGAAACAGGCGTGTCGTCTAGTCATCGCCCTCACTTCATCCCGTTCAATGATTCATCTACGAAAGGTTATTGCTGCCGCGAACGAGCAGCTACCCATTCCTGGGCGAGCCGGGTTGCTTCGGTAATCTCGGCGGGCACCATACGCTGCGCGAGTTCGTAGCGCTGCTGGGCATACAGCCTCCGTGTGAATTCATCCGTCGCACCGTTCCGAGCGAGCTCGAGCCACATATAGGCCATGACGGCGTTCTCCTCAACCCCGGCTCCATAGGCCAACATGTACCCGAGGGCTCCCTGAGCTGGTGCGTAGCCCTGCTCAGCCGCCCGCCGGTACCACTTTGCAGCCTCGGCATCATTACCGTCCACGCCACGATTCCTGAAATACAACAGACCGAGGTTGTATTGTGCTGGAACATGACCTTGGTCAGCCGCCAGGCCAATCCATCGCGCTGCCTCAATGTCATCCTTCGCTACACCTCGCCCTGCGTAGTACCAACTACCGAGCTGGTTCTGCGCCTCGGCATCTCCTTGCTCGGCCAGCGCCCGGATTTCAGTGACCTCTGTAGGTGTCGGCTCTTGGCTAGCGTACATCGCCATCGAGTACACAAACACCACAGACAGATTCGCCAAAAAGAGGAACTTAAAGCCTTTCATCATCGGCAGGACCAAAGATTACGAGACACTTCTAATCACCGGCCATTCTAGCGATGTCCTCAGATGGGCTCAACGTAGCGACCCAGGGCTCACGGAGGAGTCACGGAGCAGGTCACTTCGGCCCAACTGTAGGTGATCCGAGTGAACCATCGGAAGCCTGGGTCATAGCCGGAATCCGACCATGCAGTCCAGAGCTGAGAAACCGGAAAGAGTGACAGTGAAAAGATCTCATCGGTACGAACGAGGCTCTCATGAGAAACCGTGACGGCATCCAACTGGGGATCCCGGGTATCAAAAGTTCCGCCCCCAAACGCATACGTGAAAACTTCCGCAGTTAAGTTGGCCGCGCACCACTTTCCGGTGTAGACGGCCCAAATATCAAGAGACTGGTCCTGGAGTCTGCCCCAACTCCCCTTGCCTTGGTCAACGATATCCGCTTGGGTCGTCACGTAGCCTACGGTGGTGGGCACAGTCGGACTAGGACGAACCATTCCCCCGCAAGAGACAACGCTGAGGCTCACAACCACGGTCAGCCGGACAGGAAACCGTCGCCTGCTCAGACGCAAACATTACACTCCGTCCACAATCACGAGCCGTCCGGTGCTGTTGTCGGTTCGCCCGGCCTTGATCGCTCGATAAGGCTCGCTTTGAAGACACCGTTGTGCTGCCTCACTATCTGGAAATTCGACCACAATTTCAATGTCCGCTGATTCACCTTCCCGGTAACCCACCGGACCACCGCGAACAAGGACCTTTCCACCGCATTCCTCAAGAATGGCTACAATTTTGGTTCCATACTCGCCCATGAACCGTGCCTTATCGGTCAAGGTGAAGTGTCCAACTAAGTAACCCTTTGGCATGAGATTAGCGCTCCTTACAAAGTGGTCATTAAAGAAGGTTCATGAACGCACAGCACCCCGAACCGTGAGACTTAACACCATATAGGAAAGAGTGGTAACTAGGACTCATCCCCTCCACGCCACTCTCGGACAAGGCGTTGAGCCTCCGCAAGTTCCTCAGGAGTCATCTGGGTCACCACGATGTCACGATTCTTAATTGATTGCTCCTGCTCGACGGATGGATGAGACGCAGCGAGATCGTACCATAGATATGCCTGCACATTGTCCTGACTGATACCCTGACCGGTCTCATACATGGCCCCAAGGGAATACTGGGCACGAACGTTGCCCTGCTCAGCAGCCTTCCGATACCACTCAACCGCCACTACATCGTCCCTCTCAACGCCTCGACCGTTTGCATATCTTCCTCCCAAGATGACCTGAGCTCCCACGTGGCCTTGGTCGGCCGCTAGTAGGTACCACCTCACTGCTTCCGCTTGGTCCTGCACAACACCTTCACCGTTATCGTACCTGACGGCCAGTGTGAGTTGCGCCGAAAGGTTGCCTTGGTCGGCCGCCTGCGTCCACAACCGGACTGCCTCAACATCATTCTTCTCGACGCCCCGACGATTGATATATCTCCACCCAAGAAGGTACTGGGCAGCAGCATCACCCTGGTCCGCTCGTGTACGAAGTTCAGTAATTTCTTGCTCAACAATTTCCTCTGGCGTCAGGAACAGGTCTGTAGACTCTTGTGAAGCACACGAGGCGACACCAAGAATCATGAAAACGGAAAGGAGGCGGGCGATGGGACCTGCGTGGTAACCCGTCATAGTGAGAGAGACCCTGATCTTACTGCTGGTGGTCTATTGGTTCAACGCATCAGAGGATGCATAATCTGGCCCGTTGATTGTCCGTAGACCGGCCCCGGTCATGTCTACAGGTATAGCCACAACCACGGCACCCGGAGGCTCTCCAGGCCATGTAACACCGTGAGATTACCAAGAATCACAAGCGGCCATGAACCACGAGCGTGTGCCAACTGCACATTGAACGCAACGGTCATTGGTAACAGCACACGATTCGCGGCGACTTGGTCGCCAGCCCAGACGGCCGGGCCTAGGAACACCATCAATAGCGCGTAGGCAACTCCGATACGCCACCAAGGTGCACTCCACTCTCGTTGCCACGCAAGAAACACTGCCTGAGTCGTCAGACTCACGAGCGACAAAAGACTAAATCTCGCATAGGTGCCTGTCCAGCCGAACTCTTGGAGCTCCGCGAGAGTCACATCCCACTTCGCAAGAAAAGTTAATAAAGGGGCAGCAAGATTTCCGCGACCCGAGGACATAGTGACCCCGTGTTCCGAGAAATACAGGTAACCCAACCAAAGAGCCAGGGGCACTGCGACGAAAAAAATGCGAACTAGCGAAGCCGCGTGGTCCTCGACCCTTAATGGACGCCATCTACGTCCAAATAGACACACCCCTGAAAGCAAATTTGTTTCTCGTCCGAGTCCAGAGAACCCGAGCACAGCACTGGCTATCCAAGGCCGTCCACGTTCAATCGCAATAATCGCCAGAGCTAGCAGGAGCAAACTCGGGCCGGCGAGCAAGGACAGACGAACTGATGAGATAAGGCCTTGGCCGAACAAGCAGCCGAACCAAAGCATGAAGTTCCGCAGTGTGAGCGGAGGGAACCAACGAAGAAGCAACCAGGCCAGAATGAACCAACACAAAATGTTCTGCACCGAGTAGGCCTGCAGAATCAAGGCTGGCTGCCCTAGACCTAACAGGAATGCTGTCCAGGAAAATAAGATGCGTGGCGCTCGATACCCAAAGGTGTCAATTGCCTGTTCAATCGCCGGGTCTTGCAGAAGGGGATCAATAGCAAGTTGCGCATAGAACTGGCCGTCGTAGCCAGGGGAGTCCTGATAGACGTAGTGGGGTACCTCCTGCACAGTCGGCAGAACCACCGCCTCAAATCGATCGCCAAAAAGTATTAAGGACGTAAAACCAGTACTGGACGAATAAAAGTTGCTCACCGAAACAAGAAACAGCACAATCACCGCGCTGTATAGCATCTTGATTCGAGTGGCCACCCACATACCGTGAGCAGCGCGAAGGAAGCCGTCGACCTCCTCCCGGTGGTCAGAATAGAGACTCCACAGCGCTCGGCAAACATTCCGAGTTGCCCGAAGCGTTACGGGTAAATAGACCGCTCCAAGGCATACACTAAACGCACTGAGCGACAGCAGTACCCTGTACTGCGAGACCATCGGGAGAACTGCGATGACCAAGAACAGAAAGGACGCCACCGTGATCAGTGCAATCTCGGCGAGCCGAACGTAGCGATAGTTATCGAAGCGAAACAACGGACACGCCAGCACCACGAGAACCACAAACAGCGAAAGGGCGCCAACTATCGACACCGCTTCATAGCGCTCGACACTTTGGGGCACAACGACAAAGCTGAACAATCCATGGGAGAACCCGTGAGCGTTACCGACCTCAAGATGTTGGAGACTCCACCCGTCCCCATCCCCCACTACATGTAGCGTGTCACCAGTCCTTAAACCTGCCTGCACACTAAGGTCGACACGTAGTGTTTCATTCGGGCGAATCTCGAAACGCGACAACGACACATCCCTATCTGCCACCATGATGGACCTAGTTGTCAGCGCCTGGTTATGCAGAGTTAAGACGATTGCAGTCGGCCCTTCCGCGAGGCGAGAAAGATCCGGGAGTATCACCGCCATCGAACCATCCGATGGCAAACGCTCAGAATCCACAACCGAAATACGAACCCGGTCGTAACTAAGATAAACCCGGCCGTAGAGCACGAGCGCGCAACAACCCGCAAGCGCTACGAAGGCCCCGAACCGCTTCAGCCCAGGCCAAAACCTGTGCATCGCCACGTCGTAGGTACCGGCACGAAGGCCGAACAATGAGGCCATTGGAATTAAACGCTGACAGACACCATGTCCGCAATAAATCCGGCAGAGAGCAACCAGTCAGGTGGTGGGTGTCAATCTTGACCTGGGAGCACTCCGACCGTCAGATGGGACGGTAGTTCCACCGACCGGTAAACCCGCTGAGTCGCAACTTCAAAGTCGGACGCATTCGCATTGTATATATCGACGAAGCGTTGCGGGTTGCGATCGATCACCGGAAACCAGGTGCTCTGCACCTGCACCATAATCCGATGTCCTGCCCTAAACGTGTGGTAACGGTCACGAAGGTCAAATGTAATCTCCGTAACCTCACCAGACACCATCGGCCGAGGTTCGGAGTAACTGTCCCGAAACTTGCCTCGGAACACTTCACCTGCCAATAACATCTGAAAATCGCCCATTGGCACATCACAAGCCTGGCCAACTGCATCACCGGGATAAACATCAATCAACTTCACAATCCAGTCCGAGTCCGTGCCACTCGTTGAAACGAATAATGAAGCCACTATCGGACCCGCGATCGTAACGTCCTCGGTCAATATGTCGCTCTGATAGACCAGGACATCTGGTCGTGTGGAGGCGAACCGCTGGTCCTCGATCATCCATAAGTGGCCCTGGGTCGTACGGATTTCAGATGAAAACGGCACAGGGTTCTCCGGGTCACTCACATATTCATCGTAAGTATTGGTGTTGCGACTCAACGGCGGTTCAAACGAGAGCCGCCCATTTGGATGAAAGTAGAGAGAGGCCGGTTCGGCAGCTTCCGGAGGCCACACGTCGTAGGTCTTCCACACGTTGGCGCCGGTTTCGAAGACAATTGCTTCGGCCGCATGCGACTGCCACTCACCAGCACCCTTTAGATGCTGACTAAAAAAGGGATACTGAACTTCGCGCTGGAAATAATGAGAGGTCTTTGAGCCAAACTCCACGCATCCAAGCACATCACCGTCCATCCGGCGCCAGCCACCGTGTAACCAAGGACCGACAACCAGCGTGCTTTGGTTCTGAGGATTCATTTGTTCTAACGTGTAATAGATCGACAGCGGGCCATAGAAATCCTCAGCGTCAAACCAGCCGGCAACGTTCAATACCGGATGGTTAATCCCATCGAGAGACAGGAGTGCGTTCTGCTGTTGCCAGTAGTCGTCGTAGGTGCCGTGTTCCATGAACTCCGTCCAGGCGGGCACGCGGTCCTGAAAATATTGCTCGGTGAGATTGGCCAAGGTTCCAGCCTCCAAAAAGAATCTATAGCCCCAGGGCGTCCCGTAGTCGAAGGCCGTAGCCCGCTGCTCGGTCTGACCTGACCGCGTTTGGGCATTCCGGGACAGCCAAGAGAAGGCATACATGAGGCGGAAAGCCCCGTTGTGGTGCCAATCATCGCCAATAAACATGTCGGAGGGAGAGGCCTGCGGTGAGGAAGCCTCCAAGGCAGGATGCGCGCCGACCATACCCATCACCGTTTGCCAGCCCGGATACGAAATTCCCCATTGCCCAACCCGACCGTTATGGTTCGGAATATTCTGGAGGAGCCATTCGATCGCATCATAGTTATCAGTGCTCTCATCCACGCCAGCGTCATCTGTCCGTAGCGGCTTAATGACCTGAAATTCGCCCTCTGAACGAAATTTTCCTCGTACGTCCTGAAACGCGAAGATATAGCCATCGCGATCGAACTCCACCGACGGACCGATTACATCCAGATATTCGTCGGGACCGTAAGGCGCAATAGAGTACGGGGTCCTTACCAGTAGAATCGGGTAGGTCTGCGATGCGTTCTTCGGGGTGTAAACGATCGTGAAAAGACGCGCCCCGTCACGCATCGGAACCATGTAGTCGGATTTGTCGTAATGCATCCTCACATCAAATGCAGGGTCAGCCGACTGACCGGAAACCGTCGAGCCCGTCAACGTAAGGATGCCCACTGCGGCAGCCATGCCCTTCAAACCTATCCGTTGCGAGACGCGCATTCCACTCCCCCTCAACACAATCTATAGATGACAGACCTATGCACTGCCTCCAATTTCGGTAGAACCCAACGATCTTGTCACATTCGGCAAAACCATCGTACAGGATATGATGGGAGTCGGAACTTTAACTCATTCTCAATGGGAGAACACTGTATGGACCGCCGAACATTCATCACCAGTGGAACGAGTGCCTGGGCTGGTCTTGCTATCACCGGCAACGAATCCTTAGCCATACCCGTTCGCCCCACTCATCATTCCAAGGCTGCGTCAGACACCCAGAAGGTATTGCAACTCAATCACAATTCAAATCCGCTCGGGCTACCGCCTGGTGCCCGTCAGGCAATTCTTGAGACCCTCGAAGAGGTACCACACTATCCACGGGCACGCCGAGGCCAACTTCGGGCCCGGTTGGCCGAACTCCACGGTCTAAGTGTTGATCAGGTCATTCTCGGCGCAGGCTCCACAGAGTTAATCCGTTGTGCGATTCAGGCCCATGCCTCCACCAATAGTCGCCTGCTCCAGGCTCACCCAACCTACGAGAATGCCATCGAATACGGAGAGCCCTTTCCATATCGCGTTGAAAGGGTGGCGCTAACGAGTGACTCCGCACACAACATCAACCGTATGAAGGCGCTCGCTGCCCAGTGGAAGGAACCCACGGTCGTGTATATCTGTAATCCCCATAATCCAACCGGGACGCTTACTCCTAGCGCTGAGGTGGATGACTGGATAGCCTCGGCCACTGACAACGTGTTCTTCGTGATTGACGAAGCGTATTTTCCTTTCGTCGCCGACGCGAGTTACTGGTCAGCCGATAAATGGGTGCATCAGAAGTCCAACGTTCTCGTCACGAGAACATTCTCCAAACTCTACGGAATGGCCGGTCTACGAATCGGGTATGGTCTCTGTGCTGCCAGCACCGCCCAACGATTGGAACTGTTCGCCAACCATAGCCGTCCCAATATGCTCGCACTAGCCGGCGCGTTGGCGGCGCTCGAGGATACCAGTTGGACCCAGAAAAGCCTCGCGATCTGGGAGCAGTGCCGTGAGGTCGTCACAAATTGTCTTGACGAGCTTGAACTGAAGTACTTTCCGAGTCACACGGCATTTCTATTTCACGAAATCCGGGGTGACCAAGCGGAATATAGGCAACGGATGAGTGACCACGGCATTCTCGTCGGTCGGTCCTTCCCGCCGCTACTGTCGTTCAACCGGCTTTCACTCTCGGCTACTCCCGATGAGTTGGAACGATTCACCGATACTCTTCGCAAATTCCGACGGAACGGCTGGGTATAACAGGAGCTGCTGTGATCGTAGTTGCAAATCGAATTCCAGTGGCCGATGGCCAAGAAGAAGCCTTCGCTGAACGGTTCCGCACCCGGGCAGGCCTCGTCGAGGGGCATTCCGGTTTCGTGCGCCTCGAGATTTTGAAACCAACCGAGGTCGCCATGCATGGTCGGTCGATGGGGCGTTCCGCCTACCATGTCGTGCTGACCTATTGGGAGCAGGTGGAAAACTTCGTCAACTGGACGAACAGTGCCGATTTAAAGACGGCCCACTCAGACCGACCGCCCCCGGAAATGTTCGCAGGTGATAACGTGTTTGAACTGCACGAAGTGATCCAATCAGCTTCCAGCGAGCCCAATTAGTTCAACGTCAAACACTAGGGTTGCGTTCCCTGGGATTGACCCGGCTCCATTAGCGCCGTAGGCGAGAGCAGGTGGAATTACCAATCGCCTCTTTCCACCCACACGCATACCAACCACTCCCTGGTCCCATCCAGCGATCACATAACCCGTACCCAAGGTAAAGCTAAATCCGGCCCCTCCAGAGGAGGTGTCAAACTGTTGTCCTTTATTTTCCACAGCACTCGAGGAATACAACCAGCCAGTGTAGTGGACAGTCACGGGATTCCCGTTAGCCGCCTGAGTTCCAGTTCCGACCACGAGATCGGTAGCGCTGAACGAAACGTTAACAGTTGTAGACGTTGAGGTGGGCGCAGTCGGGCTGGAAGCAGACTCTGAACTCCCACAATCCGTATAACCACACGCTGAACACAGAAGCACTACCGCAAGCAACCTTGTGGGGCCCACATTCATCATCAATCCTCAGCTACGTCCAATTCCCAATTCTGTATAACCCGGTCTAGTAAGCAGTGCAACCCCTTATGGATGAACTGCCGAAGGAGATGAAGAGGTCCACATTCGCAATGCCATGGCGACTATCTCCTGAAGCCCGCTAAATATTCAACCGCGAGGTCCGTAACTGCATCGATCGTGGACTGCGGGAGGTGAAAGTGGTTAGCAACGATTGAAAACGCTAACAGTTCATCATCTCTGGTAGTAACGTACCCTGACAGAGCCCGCACATTCGAAATCGATCCTGTTTTTGCACGCGCATTATTTTCTGCAAGCGTATCTTTCATGCGGTGTTGCAACGATGCATCCCGCCCTGCAATGGGTAACGTAGCCTTAAAAGCAGTAGCATGTGTTGTATCTTGATGCATCCTCTCCAATATCGCGATCAACATGTCAGTGGTGACATAGTTGTAGCGTGATAGGCCTGAGCCGTCATACTGCACATACGCTTCGGGGGAAATACCCCAGGATGACAGCACCGCCTGAACGGCCTCCCGTCCATCGGCGACATTGCTCCTCCCTCCATCTTGACCGCCAAGAGTTCTCAGGAACGTTTCGGCATAAAGATTCTGACTGACCTTCATGAGAACTCGACCCGTTTCCGTGAGGGGCGGAGAGCGGTGAAGGAGTAATTGTCTGAGTGGCTCATCGTAGCCATCTTGAAGGGAGTCAACGTCGATGGCGGCACCTCGAACAACGATGCCATTCTCGCTCAATGCCGCTCGTAAACTTCGCACGAAAAATTCTGTGGGATTAGGCACTGATGCTGTTTGCGTAAACGCTTCGGCGGTCACTGGAAGGGACCCGGTAATTTCAAGGACAGCCTGGCCAGGAAGGCGAACGAGATTCAAAGTGGCTGAAGTGTCCGCAGCGCCGGTTCGAGCTCGGATATCCAATTCAAGACCGCTATGCGCAGGACTCACCTCGACGATAATCGGGTCATCCACCGCAGCACCTGGACGAATGTCCAGAGCCACGATGTTCTGATACAGCTGTAGGGACCCAATTGGCGCGGCATATCCATAACCCAAATAATCCCACGCCCACCCAGCCCCGAGCGTGGCTTCGTCGAACACATTATCGTCCCCTATGAGCCGGCCTTCGATAATGCGAATGCCAAGTTGTTTTAGCTTGTTCGACCAGCCACGAAACACCTCCACTGGGTCGGTATGCAAACGATTGAAGGAGGGATCCCCACTACTGCGTACGATGAGGTCACCGCGAAGCGTCCCGTCCTCAATCGGAGCCCCTGTCAACAGTTGCGTCTCATACCGATAATCCCATCCAAGCTGTTCCGCCATAGCTGCCAGCGTCACGGCCTTCATATTTGAGGCCGGCATGACCAACTTGTCAGGGTTCAGACGATAAAGGTCCTCTTGCCTGTCGAGAGACCGAACCGCCACGCTCCACAGCGTGTGATCAAATCGCGATGTTTCGAAGAGGCCTGAGAGATCTCGGTCGAGTTGGACAACGGCCGGTAACGCCTCCCCCGACGTGTTGCGTGTTCTCTCGCGCACCGGAGCGAGGTCTGGTTCCACACGAGCGGTGGAGGTGACACACCCTGTCCCAATCAGGAGCCCTATTGCGCCAAGTACTACCTTAATTGTCATCCTCTCCCAATTTGATGAGGGGAAATCTTAATGCCCTCCGAGATCATTCGCAATATCTCTCAAAATCCCAAGAAAAGTACTCCCTTATACAGATTTCCAAGCTCAGCACATCCTGTGAGCCCTCTACCCTTCCCTTGTGCGCCACTAACTCGATACCAGTTGTGCTATTGAACAGACGAACGGTAGGATAGGGGTGATTTCTTGCATCTTTTGAGGGGGGCCCCTATGTCCATACGTAGGTTGGTAGCGCTCGGAGCTATAGTCATTTTTCTGACGGGAACCTTCGTCTTACTTAGTCTTGGCGACGCCGAAGCCCAGCGAACAGCTAAGCCTGTTCTACACGGTCGGCATTGGATGGCGATCACGGGGAAACCGTTGGCTGCCACGGCGGGCGCAATGATGTTTCAAAAGGGCGGAAATGCCGTCGACGCCGCGTGCGCGATGCTTGGCGCGACCTCTACAATGTTCGACGCTTTAAGTTGGGGTGGAGAAACGCAAGCGTTAATCTACGACCCGAACCAACAGAAGGTGATCGGCATCAACGCGCTTGGTGTTGCTCCGACGGGCGCAACACCGGAATTCTTCCATGAACAGGGAATGGACTTTCCACCCGAGACCGGCCCGCTAGCAGCGGTGACACCAGGAACGCCAGGTGGCCTAATGGTCATGCTTGCCGAATTTGGCACTCTTAGTCTTAAAGAGGTGCTAGCACCGGCGATGCAGATGGCCGACGGCTACCCGATCGAAGAGGGGCTAGCTAATAGCCTTGAGCGGAGCAAAGCCTTACTCAAGGGATGGAAATATTCACGTGAGACATTCTTTCCCCACCTTGGAGAAGCACGTGAGGCACCTCGCACAGGAGAAATCTTCCGCCAGCCCTACCTACACGACACTCTACAGAAGCTCGTCGATACTGAAGCACAGGCACTTGCAGCTGGCCAGAGCCGGAAGGAGGCCATCTATGCAGCCTACGACCGATTCTACAAGGGTGACATCGCCGAAGAGTATGTGCGCGGCTCACGAGAAGGTGGAGGCCTGCACACCCTTGAGGACCTGGCGAACTGGCAGGTTTATATTGAGGAGCCAGTCAAAACGAATTACAAGGGAATCGACGTCTACAAGCTCAATACTTGGGTTCAGGGGCCTGTTTTACTCCAGGCTCTTAACATCCTTGAGGATTTCGATTTGAAGTCGATGGGTTACAACAGCTCAAAATATATCCACACGGTGTATCAAGCTATGAACTTGGCGTATGCCGATCGTGATTTCTATTACGGAGACCCTTACTTCCCGCCAGAGGAACCGGTCAACGGTTTACTGTCTAAGGCATACGCCAAGCAACGTGCAGCGCTTATCAATCCTGATCACAATGACCCGACAATCGGACCAGGCGATCCATACCCGTTCCAAGGGGGAGTGAATCCGTATGGCCACTATCTCGATACCTGGAATCGAACCACTGAAGACCAGGCCGCGAACTGGAGCGACGAGAAGCGGCAGGAATTTGAGGCAGGGTTCTTTGCGGGCACAACAGCAGTGCAAGCAGCTGATGAAAATGGCTGGGTTGTCTCCATCACACCAAGCGGCGGCTGGAATCCAGCCTACATCGCTGGCCGAACAGGCATCGGTATGAGCCAGCGAATGCAGAGCTTTGTGCTAGACCCATCGATAAATCCCTATAACGTTGTCGAACCTGGAAAGCGTCCACGCGTTACTTTGACACCGAGCATGGCGCTGAAAGATGGCAAACCGTTTCTGGCTTTTTCCCTCCAAGGCGGAGACTCCCAAGATCAGAACCTCCTCCAACTCTTTTTGAATATCGTAGAGTTCGAAATGAACGTCCAGCAGGCGGCCGAGGCAGCCAACATTACGAGCTATCAGTTGAAGAGCTCATTCGGTCTGCACGAGGCCGAGCCTGGTCGGTTAACCCTGAACGAGTCAGTCCCACCGTGGGTGCGAGCGGAACTCACTGGAATGGGTTACCGTCTAGACTTTCGCGACCGCACCTCGGGTCCACTGCAAGCCATCTATTTCGATCGAACACACGGCACAATGTGGGGCGGTGCAAGTCATCACGGTGAGGACTACGGAGTCGCTTGGTAGCACTACGTAGCAGGCTAGCTCCTTAATGAAGACCGACCTTGGCTTCTGCGAGTACCCGGCGCAGGAGCCCATCTCTATCTTCTAGTACTGACCGCGCTAGCCGAAACTACAGCTATCGAGGCTGCTCTAGGTATTTCAATAGTTCATTGTCAGTACCAAGAATGAACACCGTTGTTGGGTCCATAGTTTTCTCATACGTCTCCATGGATTTCGTAAAAGCATAAAAGTCGGGATCGCGATTGTACGCGTCACCGTAGACAGCCGTAGCCTCTCCATCGGCTACACCCCGAAGCTCCTCCGCCACACGATACGCCTCAGATTGAATCCGCTGGAGCTCACGATCACGCTCGCCGCCAATCCGTGCGGCCTCCCCTTCTCCCTCGGACCTAAACTCTTCAGCAATTCGCTGTCGCTCGGCAATCATGCGAGCAAAAACATCTTGCTGAACCTCCTCAACGTAGTTGATTCGCTTTAACCGAAGGTCAAGCAGTTCAATACCAAAATCGGCCGTGCTGAGGGCCGAACGTTCAAGAATCTCGGCCGCGATTTGTCCTCGCCCCATCCCAATCTCTTCTAGTATCGCTGCCTCCTCCTCCGATTCCACCAGCACGTCCTCAGGGTCTCTATTGCTACTACGGACAATCTCAATCAGGTCATACCGGGCCACCGAGTTCCTGGTCTCTCCATCGAGAATGTCGTCGAGCCTAGACTGAGCACCGCGCTCATCCCTGAGCCTCTGAAAGAATCGTAGAGGATCAACGATGCGCCATCTGGCATAGGTATCAACCCAGATGAATCGCTTATCCTTCGTTGGAACCTGATTTGGACTTCCATCCCATTCCAAAAACCGTTTTTCAAAGTAATTGGTTTTCTGGATAAACGGCACCTTGAAGTGTAGACCGGGCTCGGTCATAGGATCCCCAATCGGATTTCCAAACTGCGTAATGATGACCTGGTTCGTTTCGTGAACCTGATAGGTCGCACTTGACAGGACGACGAGAGCTAAAACCAACACGAAGAGTTGCGTAACAGTACGTGACTTCATCGGTCACCTCCCGCAGTTGGTACTGGAACTCCAACGGTCTGTCGGAGAGTGTCCAGTGATAACAGAGGCACAACACCGTTCGCATCTTCAGCGAGAAACAGCTTTCCACCAACCTTCGGCAATACCCGTTGCATCGTTTCTAAATAGAGTCGCTGACGCGTCACCTCTGGCGATTGGCGATAAGCATCGTAAACCGCCTCGAAACGAGCCGCGTCGCCTTGCGCCCTGTTCACGCGATCAAGCGCATAGCCTTCGGCCTGAAGAACGGCCTGCTGCGCTTCACCCCGTGCTCGAGGAATGACTGCGTTATATTCAGCGCGCGCTTCATTAATCAATCGGTCGCGTTGCTGCTGCGCTTGATTAACCTCATCCCACGACGGCTTAACCGGGTCTGGCGGATTCACATCCTGTAGGACCACCTGCTCCACCGTGATGCCCATCTCGTACTGGCCAACAAGTTCTTGCAGTTGTTGTTCAACGCGCGTTTCAATGTCCTGGCGTCCAACAGTCAAGACCTCCGTAACGGTCCGGTCTCCAACAACCTCACGCATTATGGCTTCATTCATCGCACGGAAGGTGTCGTCGAGATTGCGGACCTTGAATAGATAATTTTCTGGCTCGGAAACACGATATTGCACAATCCATTCCACGACTGCCACATTCAGGTCGCCAGTGAGCATCACTGCTTCATCGGAGAATTGACGCTCGGAAAAGCGACTTCGAGTGCCGGCCTCAACCGTGCGGAAACCGAACTCGTGCTTCAGCTGTCGCTGAACTGGCACCTTAACCACAGTTTCAATTAATGGTAGTTTGGCTCGGAGGCCTGGATCGGTAGTACGAACATAACGTCCGAACCTCAGAACAACCCCCACTTCCTCTGGTTGGATTTGGTAGAGGGTATTCAGCAACCCTCCCACAATGAGCAAGGCGATTACACCAGTGCCAATACTCTTGGATGAGATGTCTGGCACTCGTATTTGAGAAATATCAAAGCTTTTATCGTCCATAGTTCTGTCTCCTAGCTCCACAGACTATCAGGAATTTGGCGGCCGGCCTCAAACAACCAGTCGACGCTCTTCGAATTGAGACAATCGAGAGGATGACTGCGAACTATCTCGCCAGGCGGTGCCCAGGACGCCTAAAAGACAGTTAGTTGTCAGATTGCTCGCAAACATCCTAAAATCAGGTGACACTCGTGGGGATTCTGGTGGGCTTGGCGGTATTTCTAAACGCTAGGCCTAGGAAACCGGGTAGGATTTTCTCGACCCGTGAGGAGGTCACGTAGCCACAGGTCATGGAGGATTAACGAGATGCGATTTCATTCGATTCGCCGGCGTCAGGTTTACATCGCCTTTGCGCTTGCCACCCTCGTGGCGTGGCATACCCCTGCTGTTGCTCAAGACGGTAACAACCCTTACGGCGAGTGGCGTTACCAAAGTGCTGACTCTTGGGGAACACGCTATTCACCAATCGATCAAGTTAACAGCGAGAACTTTGAGGATCTTGAAATTGCCTGGCTCTGGAGAGGCGACAACTTCGGTCCTGTCCCGGCTAGCACCTCTCGGTCGACGCCAACCTACGTTGACGGAATTCTCTACAGTGTGGCCGGAGAGCGTCGAACCGTTGTTGCACTCGATCCCTCTACAGGAGAGACACTCTGGACCTACCGCGAGCCCAACACGACAAGATGGGAACGCTCCATGCGAGCTAGCTATGGCAAGGGCGTTGGATATGACGAGATAAATGGTCGAGGGGTTATTTATCTCGTAACACCCGCTTTCTTTCTTCACGCCATCGACGCCAAAACCGGGCTGCACGTCGAGAACTGGGGTGAAGCCGTACCGCTACCAGGTTTTCCTGAGACAGGGGTAGTCGATTTGTTACCACACCTGATCGGCGACTGGGATCCTTGGCTAAACTGGGACCAACCGTATGATCCTGATTTTGGAATTCCGGCGGAGCTGGGTTACATCACGAGCTCCTCGCCACCCATCGTTGTAAATGGCGTGGTAGTTGTCGGGAATTCGGCTGAACAAGGTTATACCCAAAGTCGCATTGAAAACGTGCCAGGCGACATTCTAGGCTACAACGCGCAGAGCGGTGAGTTTATGTGGAAGTTCCACATCATTCCTAGACCGGGTGAATCTGGGCACGAGACCTGGCTAAACGACGCGTGGCAATATACGGGTGATATTTCGTCCTGGGCTCCGCTGTCCGCGGATAACGAACGAGGGATCGTCTATATTCCAACTAATCCACCGACCATTGACTATTTCGGTGGCTTCCGCCCAGGTGAAAATTTGTACGGCACAAGTACCATTGCGCTCGATGTCCAGACCGGAGAACGAAAGTGGCATTTCCAAACTGTACATAACGACCAGTGGAACTACGATTTACCCAACGTGCCAATCATCGCGAACCTCACAGTGGATGGTCGAGAAATTCCAGCCGTGATTCAAAACAGTAAGCAAGGCATGATCTTTGCGTTCAACAGAGAAACTGGTGAGCCAATCTGGCCGATTGAAGAGCGTGACGTGCCAGAATCAGTAGTCCCTGGAAACTGGACATCGCCTACGCAGCCATACCCGACAAAGCCGGCCCCAGTAGAAACACTTGGGCTGCCTGATGACCGGGTAATCGACTTCACGCCTGAGCTGAAAGCTGAAGCGTTGGAAATCATGAGTCGTTACAACATTGGTGACCCGTACATGCCAAAGCTTCACGTTGGTCACGACACTGGAGTAGTCGCGAATGTCGCTTGTAGTGGTGGCGTGAACATTACCCATCCGGTGTCAATGGATCCAACGACCGGAATTATGTATGTCTCCTCGAGCATGGGCTGTAGCGCCGGATTGGTCGCACCGGGTATTGACAGCGATGATGCTGACGACCCCTTCACGACGGGCACTACGGTCGCAGATTGGGTGCGAGGTCCTGGTGGACGGCTGAATGGACCACAAGGACTTCCAATCTTTAAGCCGCCTTATAGCCGTCTTACCGCAGTCGATATGAATAGCGGGGAGCACCTCTGGTGGGTTCCTACAGGTGAAACTCCCAACCCGGTTAAGAATCATCCAGCCCTGCAAAATGTGGATCTCAGCAAAACTGGTGGCGGAGGCCCAGCAATTTCTATGGTGATGGGTGATCTGGTCGTTATGACCGACGGGCGCCAAGGCGATTCCGTTCTCCACGCTGTCAATAAGAGAACCGGTGACCGACTCGGCACGGTTGAAATACCGTCGAATGGCCAGTATGGCATGATGACTTACCTCCACGATGGCAAGCAGTTTGTCGTCGTTCAGATTGGCGGCTCTCAGTATCCGAGTTCGCTAGTCGCGTTGGCGCTACCATAACTACCGCTTACCGCAAATGCATCAGGCCCGGGGGTCATACGAGATCCCCGGGCTTTTTCGTTTGACCCGCAGCGAATGCCACAAGAGATCCGCGACACCTCGTAATAAACTTCATGTTACACAGACAGAAGAGCCTAGCGCGTATACCACGGCCCGTCTGAACTAATGACGACCCTGTTTCCTCGACCGGTTTAGCAATACAATCAAGTGATGTTTAGAAATGGCCTAGTCCTGCCATTCTTCTTGCTTATTGCAGTACTTACCGCGGTCCCAGAGGCATTCGGTCAGGATTGGCCTCAATGGCGTGGACCAAACCGTGACGGTATCGTCACAAAGTTTGACGAACCAATTTCGTGGCCTACAAACCTCTCGCATCGCTGGCAAATCGAAGTTGGCCTAGGCTATGCGTCTCCGGTGCTTATTGGTGACCGGATATTTATGTATACCAGGCAAAGTGAAGATGAGGTGATGCTGGCACTCGATGCGGAATCTGGAGAGACCTTCTGGCGAGCTAGCTATCCCGCACCATTCGAGATGGTCCGGGCAGCCTTTCGGCATGGTCCGGGCCCAAAATCAACGCCGACCTTTGCTGACGGCCGCCTGTTCACTCTCGGAATGAGTGGTATCGTAACAGCGTTCGATGCAGAAACCGGACGTCAGTTGTGGCAACATCCGGCCCCACCAATTGAACCGCTCTACCATACGGCAATGTCTTCGATCGTGGACAGCGACCGCGTCATCGTGCACGTTGGAGGACACAATGACGGCGCGCTAACGGCCTTCGATGTCGCCACCGGGGCTATCCAGTGGCATTGGGACGGTGACGGTCCAGCATACGGATCGCCAATGGTGTTCGAACTCGGAGGCACACGTCAAGTCGTGACTTTTACCCAGGACAACTTCGTCGGCGTCTCAGCCGAAACGGGCAAACTCCTCTGGATTCGACCCTTTACTACACCATCAATCACGACTTCTCTGACTCCAATCCTGTATAAGGATACTGTCATCCAAGCCGGCCGTGGCAACGGCATCACAGCCTTCCGAGTACAACGGCGCGGTCAAAGCTGGGAAACAGATGACGTGTGGCACACCGATCAGGTGTCCCTCTACATGACGAACGGAGTCGTCGTGGATGGGGTCCTTTACGGACTATCTCACCTAAATAGTGGCCAGTATTTTGGCCTCGACCTCGATACCGGCCAGGTCCTCTGGACAAGCAGTCCACGGCAAGCCGAAAACGCCGCTATCCTTGGAGCCGGTCAGTTCATCTTCTCCTTGCAAGACGATGCAGAACTACTCATCCTCCGCCATAACCGAATCCAGTTTGATCCGATCCAACGCTACGAAGTTGCGGCGAGCTCCACCTGGGCACAACCAACCATCTCGGGCAACAACGTCTATGTAAAAGACCTGTCAACTCTTACACTTTGGACAATAGACGGAACTGACTAGTTCGACACAACAGAACGCTGATTTCTGTGTGGGACGAGTAGCCAGTCACTTGCCTCGAAAGACCCTGATCCACTGACACTACGGATGCTCTCACCCCTCTCGAGATTCGATCGACTCAATCTGGCCATCACGCAAATGGACGATTGACCGTGCGTGCTCAGCAACATCTCGCTCATGCGTCACGACGAATAGGGTGTGGCCTTTTGCGTGCAGACCGTCAAGAAGTTCGAGAAGATCGGCGCCTGCCACTGAGTCAAGATTTCCTGTCGGCTCATCAGCAAGAATGATTGATGGGTCGTTCACGAGCGCACGCGCAATAGCTACTCTCTGACGCTGACCACCAGACAACTCATTCGGCCGATGCATCACCCGGTCAAGAAGATCGACTTTTTCCAGAGCCTCCCGTGCACGAGCCTGACGTTCGTGTGCCGTTACACCCGCATAGACCAACGGCAGCTCAACGTTTTGAAGTGCCGTCGCTCGAGCTAGCAAATTAAACGTTTGGAAGACAAAACCAATTTCTTCATTGCGGACTTGTGCAAGTTCGTCCTCAGCCATCGAGCTAACGTCGTGGTCGTTCAGCACATAGCGCCCAGTTGTTGGTGTGTCAAGACAGCCCAAGAGGTTGAGAAACGTTGACTTTCCCGAGCCAGACGGGCCCATGATCGCAATATATTCACCTCGCTCGACTGTCAGGTTGACACCTTGAAGAGCGTGGATTTCCACCGACCCCATCTGATAGCTCTTCGAGAGTGCCTCTACTTCAATCAGACTCACTGAGCCCCGTCCTTATTCGTGATGCAACGCCTCGATCGGATCGAGGCGAGAAGCGCGAATGGCTGGCACCATACCAAACACTAGACCAACGGTCGCCGAAAAACCGAGACCCAGTGCAAACGACCACCAAGGCAACGAAATCGGAAACCCTGAAATGAAATGCACCAGAAGTCCAGTGCCGCTGCCCAGTAACACCCCCAGCACCCCCCCGGCTAACGTTAAGACGGAGGCCTCGACTAAGAATTGCCAGAGAATCTCCCGCGGCTTAGCCCCTAGTGCCTTGCGTAGGCCGATTTCGCTCGTCCGTTCCGTAACCGACATTGTCATGATTGCCATAACGCCGATTCCGCCAACCAATAACGCAATGGACGAAATCACAACAAGAGCCAAAAACACTGCCTGCGTAGTCTGTTGCCAGATCCGCGCCATTGCATCTTGCGTCACCAGGTCAAAATCATTCGGTTCGTCGAGACGCAGACCGTGACGGATCCGCATGACTTCTTCAATCTCCCGAAGCGCCACCGCACGCTGCCCATCCCGGGGAACCACGGTAATGGTTACGTCGCGATGTTGCCCACCACTCCAATTGAGTGATGCAACCCCGAACTGGGATTGGTAACGGGTGTAGGGAATGACCGCCAAATCATCTTGCCCCACATTGAAGCCCCCTGGGCTTGGACGCGGCCCCATGACCCCTATAACGGTGTATTGCTCTCCAGCTACGCGCACTTTCTTTCCGATTGGGTCCGCCGTGAAGCGAAATAGCGACTCGAGCGGTGTCTGCCCCAGCACCACCACTGCGCGTCGATGTTGAAGCTCCCCAGCCGTAAAGAAACGACCAGCTTCAAGTGGGATGAAGCCGACTTGAGCAAAATACTCAGTGGCGCCCAAAATCTGTATCCGTTTTGTTTCCTCGCCTCGGTAGGAGATACGCTCGCGGCTATTACTGAGGCCACTTCCTAGCATGGTGTCTATGAACCGTACTGACTCAAGCCGCTCAAGCGCTCGCGCGTCGTCCGGCGTCAGATTGGGCCGACGAATCAGGTCAATGAAATCATTGCCTGACATAAAACTAATCCCGCTAAACTTCGCAACAAAAATGGTGTTCGGCCCGAGACCCTCAAGCATCTCGCGGAACGAGCGGTCGAATCCTCGGACTAGCGACGTCATACCCACGATCGCTGTGATCCCAATGACAACCCCTACGATCGTCAACGCTGAGCGCATCTTGTTCGCTCGAAGCGTTTCAAAGGCCATCACTCCGATCTCCCTCAACAGCGCGGCCCGCAGCTTCACATCATTCCTTTCCGAGTGCTTCGATCGGGCTCAACCGCGCCGCACGTATCGCGGGGTATAAGCCGAAGATCAGTCCTACTACTCCAGTCATCCCAACACCAAGAGCAATCGACCATCCTTGCACGGCGGCTGGCACCGGCGTGGTCTGTTCGATGGCGAGCGCTATACCTAAGCCGAGCAAAATCCCGAAAACACCACCCACCACCGATAGCGTCACGGACTCAGCCAACACTTGCCACAGGATGTCTCGACGGCGGGCCCCAAGTGCTTTTCGTAGGCCGATTTCACGCGTGCGTTCAGTCACGAGCATCAACATAATATTCATGATTACGATGCCGCCCACGACCAACGACAGCGCAACGACACCAACCAACACCGCAAAAATGCCCGAGGTCGCTGTCTCCCACAAATTGAGAATCGTTCCCGAGGTAAACAATCCGAAATTATTGTCCTCAGCCGGTTTAAGTTGGCGCTGGATCCGGAGTGCCACGACGGCATCCTCCATTACCTCGTCCATCTTCCCGGGTTCCTCTGGCTTAATCATTAGAGAAAGGCTACGCCGAATTCCAAAAATCCGCTGTTGGGCGCCTAAGGGAACAACGACAAACTCGTCTTGCGATTGACCGAAAACGGCACCTTTCTTTTCACTAACACCGACAACCCTGAAGTGGCGGTCCTCCACCTTAATGGTCTTGTCAAGCGGCTCTTCCCCTTCGAATAATCGGTCCGCGACACCCCAACCTAACACCGCGACAGGCCGGCGACGACGAATCTCAGTCGGCGTAATGAGTCTGCCTCTTTCAACGCCGTAATTTGAAAACTGCGTATAACTCTCACTAACCCCCTCGATGCGTGTCCGGTCCAGCTCGCGACCTCTATAAGTAACACGCCCTCGTTGCTCGACCTTGGCCATCACCGCGTCAACCGATTCGGCGTACTCCTGAATCGCGACGGCGTCGTCCATTGTTATTCTCGGATTCAAGCGTCGCGCACGCTCAGCTTCATCCTCGTCAGTGATAATTCCTACGCGTTCGACCATAAAGGCATCCGCGCCCGCCTCAGACGTAATCGCATCACTCACCGCAACATTCATGCCCTGAATGAGGGTGACGACAGCGATGATCGACATCACCGCCACAATGTTACCCAGCACGGTCAGAAGGGACCGTAGTTTATGGGACCAGATGGACCCAAAGGCTAAACGTACAGCTTCAAAAAAGTAGGACATGGAGTGAACTAGCCCGCGGACTGTTACGAACCAATGCTGATGCTAAAGCTCCAGCCGTCATCGTCATCGGCGTCATCTTGGAGAACCACCCGGTCGCCATCTTCAATCTCCCGCACTGCGCTATACGGACCCGTGACGACCTCGTCCCCCTCACTCAAACCAGACAGCACTTCGAAATACCGCTCACCTGCAATTCCAACCTCAACCGCCGCGAAAGTTACTACGCCATCTCGAAAAACGAAGACGCCTTCCTGCTCGTTTTCCTGCTCGTCCTCGCGTACGGTTAGTGCCTGAATCGGGACTGCGATTACATCATCTCGTGTTGCCGTGGTAATTTCGGCCGTGCAGGAAAAATCTGGACGGACACCAGGAACTTCATCCTCAATAGTGACCTCTACCTCAAAATTGGTACCCCGTTGATCAGCGGAAGCGCCAGGAGTCGTTGACGCCTGAATTGCACTAGATGCGATTTTCGTGACACGACCGGAGAACTCAACATCGGGCAATGCATCAATAAGCACCGACACTGGCTGCCCCAGGCTCACGTCGAGAATATCGGTTTCGTCTACTTCCATTACTGCCAGAATCACTGACAGATCGGCGATCGTCATCAAGATCGTGCCTGGATTGTTCATGGTGCCAACAACAACGGTCTCTCCCTGTTCGATATTAAGCCTAGTAACCATGCCGGCCATCGGCGCCTCTATGGTGACCTTACTTAACACGTGGCGCGCGCTACGAAGATTGGCCATTTCTTGTTGCAGCCGCTGCTCCTGTGCACGCACCTCCGTTTCCCGCGCCTCGAGTTCGCTCGTCCGAATCTTAACTTCACTCTCAGTTCGATCGAGTTCCTCTACGGATACGATCTCATCCCGATTCAGCTCACGCGCTCTCGCTTCATTACGAAGTGCCAGGTCAAGATTAGCTTGCGCTGTTTCAACCGCTATGCGCTGTGTATTCAGTGAGGCCTGTGCAGCCCGGAGCCCAGCAGCGCCCATTTCCACTGCACTCTCGGCCGATTCAGGATCAATGAGCATTAAAAACTGACCCTGCTCTACACGCAAACCTTCTTCGACAGCAAGGTCTGTAATTCTGCCCATCGTATCTGCACTGATATTCACCATGCGTTCAGGCTCGATCTTGCCTGACGCAGCTACGGTCGCTACGAGGTCCCGCCGCTCGATTCCCTCGACTTGAACTGGTTCTGTCTGTGAACGGTCCCGATAGAGGAACCAACCAAAGGTAGCCACACTTAACACGACTACCGCTACAACCAGAAGAACCCAAGACTTCGTCCTTTTCGCCATAAATCCTTAAATAACTACGATTATTCCTGTAGAGACCATCTCGATCTCACACAGAGCGCAATGAAGGTCCTCGCTGACCTGACCAGAAAGTTTCGTAGATATGCCTAGAAATATCCAAGACAACAACTCTCTATTATATGTAATAGTCTTGGCAATCGTCCGTTTACCTAGATCGCCGACCAGCCCCAACCGTCATCTCTGTCTTAATGGGATTCGTCTATAATTTCAATGCTCCCCGCTCGCGTGGGACTCTCCTAGGAACAGGAATATGATGGCGCCACTCTTATGACTCAATTTTCTTCCTTTTGGCTTGGACTAACCCTTAGTTCAAGGTCCCTAGTCGCAACGTTTCTAATCGGAATCGCCCCGGTCTCCTACTCATGGGCACAGTCCATTGATGTCACAGCAGCGACCCTTGAGCAGGTCAATCAAGCACTGGATGCGGGCACCTTGACGTCCGAACGTCTGGTTGAACTTTACCTCGAGAGAATTGAGGCGTTCGATCAGGATGGTCCAATGCTCAATGCCGTCATCACGCTGAATCCAAAAGCACTTGCGCGTGCCCAAGAGCTCGACATCGAACGCGGGGCACATGGGGCACGTTCGCCCCTGCATGGTATTCCGATCGTGTTGAAAGACAACCTCGACACAGCTGACATGCCTACGACAGCTGGCTCCAGTTTGCTCGCAGGCTCAATGCCACCTGATGACGCGTTCATTGTTGGAAAACTTCGAGAGGCCGGCGCGATCGTGCTCGCCAAGCTCAACATGAGCGAATTCGCATCTGGAGGCGCCCAGAGCTCGCTCGGCGGCCCAATGCGCAATCCGCACGACCTTACCAGGTCTCCAGCCGGCTCCTCCGGTGGCACAGGCATTGCCATCGCCGCCGCCTACGCGCAAGTCGGCCTAGGCACTGACACTGGGGGCTCCGTGCGGATGCCCTCCACGGCGAACGGGATCGTCGGGTTGAAGCCCACACACGGATTAGTGAGCCGTGATGGAATCATCCCATTGGCGCTGTCTTTTGATATGGCTGGACCTATGGCGCGCCATGTCTACGACGTGGCCGCGACCCTTGGGGTCATGACTGGGGTCGACGACGCCGACGATGCAACACAGAAAAGCAAAGGGTACTTTCAGACGGACTACACCGAAGGCCTGGACTCTCGCGCACTTAACGGAGCTCGGCTTGGAATTGCCCGTGACTTTCTCGGTCAAGATTCCGACGTCGATTGGGTTATCGAAGCGTCGTTGAAGACCATGCGGAATGCTGGCGCGATTATCGTCGACGTCCGCTTCCCAGAATGGCTACTCGAAGTGAACAACGCGCTTTACACCACTATTCGTTACCGCGAGTTTCGGGCGCAACTACCTAAATACCTAGCAACACTAAATGCCGAATACCCCGATACACTCACTGAGATCATTGAACAGACGACACGCATCACCTCACCAAACCCAGGCGCGCTACCAAATCCGAGCCGCTGGCGTCTGATGGAGCGCGAAGTGGATAGCGGCCAACTCTCAGACCACGAATACGAAGCGGTCTATGAGCACGGCTTACCGCTTATTCGAACTATTGTTAGAGGGTTGATGGACTCTGAGGATCTCGACGCCATCCTTTATCCGACCCAGCCGAGACGTCCAACACGGCTCAACCCCGACCCCACGCCGAGCTTCGGTGAACGGCGCCCATCACCGATTCGCTATGCTAACCTCACGGGATTTCCAGACCTAGTAGTACCAGCTGGCTTTACCGGTAATCGGCTCCCGGTGGGGATTTCATTTCTAGGAAGAGCCTTCAGTGAAGCGAGACTGTTGTCTCTGGGCTACGCGTTCGAACAACTCACGCACGCGCGCCGGCTGCCAATCCACACACCTAACGTCGCCAGTAAGTCGAATAGCCAGCCTGATTGAAGCCTGGTCACTAAGAGTCCAGGCCGAAAAAACTCTCGAGTTTTGGAATGTCGCGCGAGACTTCAGCGCGACGCGTCAGAATACCAGGCCGCCTTCCTCGCATCACCTCGTAAAACGCAATATGAGCCTCGACGGTCCGCTTAATGGCGTCCTCATTAGGTTCTAGCGACCAGACCCCTCTCAAAGCCATGAAGCCGAGAGCAATTCCATCGCTCCGTGGCATCGTGCCTACTCGGTGAAGCGAGCCATCCGGAATACGTAACATTCCATTGATGATGTAATTCACTTCTGGCTGCGGCACAAGAAATGTGAGTTGGCCTTTTACCGGAGTCAACTCCTGATCACCAAAAAGTTCTCGAGAACCAAGTGCAGTGCAATTGATGACCAGCGACTCGTCGACCGTCATTAGATCGCCCGGACTCTCAAACTTCCGAATCACGATCTTTCCCCCAAAAAGGATGACATCGCGCATCAGCGCATCAAGATAGATCGAGGGCTCGATACGCATCCGGACACCCAGACTGGCGTATGGTGATGGGAACGGGTGCTCACCAGGCCCAAGGATATTTCGCCCGGTCTCTAGTTGCGATGGCAGGAGACCCTCTGGCTCAGGAATGGGCCGGTCCCGTCTGGTAGAGCGGCGCTGCGTAGGCGCGGCAGAATCCATCATCCCATAATCATCAATCCAACTAATCCCATAGCGAGGACCAACCATTGATTGAAGTTGTCGATAAGAGATCTCCGCTGCCTGTCTGAACTGAGCTTCCCAGGCAGGCGTACGACCCGCAGCGCTCACCAAACTTGAAGTCGGTGTGAAGCCAGCCCACGCCATATTTGAGGTGGTATACGGCGGGGTCTTTTCGGTGTAGATCGTGACGTCAAACCCACGGCGCTGGAGTTGCCGCGCCGCGGTGAGGCCAACAGTCCCACAGCCCAAAACAGCAACACCGCGATCGCCATGCTCAATCGCCAGATCAGCGGCAAGCGAGCCAGTACCCCACGCGAGTGAATGGCCGGAGCCGCCGTGCCCGTAGTTGTGAATGACCGTCTTGGCACCAAATTTCTCGGTCTTCAATACAAAGCCCGACGGGCGAAAAGGCCGAAGGCCGACGGTGGTTCTAATCACCCGGTCCCATGAGGCCTTGACGGGCGGGAGGTTGACAAACTGTGTTGAGGGCGCAACCTCGACACCACTACGTGCCGCGCAGCCGCCAAACCCCAACCCTAAAGCGGCTAGGCTTCCCGTCTTGAGCAGCGTCCGTCGTTCCATCCAATCTCCTCTACGTGGAACCGGCTTACATACACGGAGCGATATCGGAACATCAGCATACCCGGTTTTCGGCGATCTTTGTTCCTCGACATATAATTCGCCGTCCACATGCAACCGCGTCTGTCCATCCCACACTTCTCCGTCTGGGCGGCTCTCACGTGCATCTGCACGATCTGGCTGGCCGCTTGCGGGAGCGACCCGACTGCTGTCCGCGGCTGGCTCAGCGGTTCGCTTACACCACCAGACTCTCCCACTACCATTGCCGCGCGTCACTTCGCACAACAAGTCACGGACAAAACCAATGGCCGGATCCTTGTTCAACACTTCGACTCATCACAGCTTGGGACCGGCCAGCAACAGATTGAAGCGCTGGCTCTAGGTACACAGCATCTCTACTTCGGGTCCGGGTCCGCCCCGTCAATCCTCTTGCCACAATACGGCGTCATCGACATCGCCTTCCTTTTCCGCGACCGGGCTCACTTTGACCGGTTCCTCGCCTCCGACCTTGTTGGTGCACTGAACCAACAACTCCTTAACGAATTCAACATTCGGGTTCTGGCGATGAACTGGTATCGGAAGCCACGCTACCTGCTGCACAGTAGGCGGTTCATAACAGGCCCGGCCTCGATGGAAGGGGCGAGGGCACGCTCGCCAAACCTGCCGATGTTTCTCGCAAACTGGGCGGCTGTTGGCGCAGTTCCGGTTAAAGTCACCTTCTTCGAGCAATATCTCGCTCTGAGTCAGGGCCTCGTGGATCTGACTGAGGCATCCGGTGACGACATCTATCCGATGCGCCTGCACGAGGTGGCGCCGTTCATCACCGAGGCCGACATGATGTTCCCTCAGGCCTCGGCTTACGTGTCCGAGCCAGCATTCCGGGAGCTCGGCCCTGCTGACCAGCGAATCGTGATTGAGGCGGCCCGTGCTGCCGGAGACCTTCATGCGAGGCTCGTTAACGACCGTTTTGATTCGGACCGGCTCGCGATGATCAAGGAGGGCGCCCGCTTCGCGCCACTACCCGCCGACGCAAAGCGAGCCTTTCTGAGCCTGGTCCGTCGCCGGGCGCCACAAATGGAAGCCGAAGGACTCATCCCAGTGGGGTGGTTCGACCGCATTCAGGCAATGCAATGAAAATCCCCAGAGTGCATGGGCTTCACAACCGCTCAGCGTATTCGCGCGTCTGCGATCAAATCGACGCTTTGCTGAGCGGCCTGGCGTTTCTTTCTCTCGCTCTCATCGTCACTGCGCTGGCAGCGCAGGTGATCTTTCGATATGTTCTGGGCACGCCGCTGAGCCACACCGACGAAATTGCCCAAGTCGCGTTAACCTGGCTGACCTTTACCGGCGCTGCGTCGCTCTACCGAAGACGTGGTCACATTGAAATCGACGTTATCACCGGTCTACTGCCCCACCGGGCTGCCAGACTGGTCGCTATCGTCGTCGAACTCGCAGTCCTCACGACTCTCCTGCTCGTCGTCGCGCAAATCGTCGAGACCAAGCCGGTCATGGAGCGCGTGATCTACGGCACGTTACAGCGTTCGAAGTTCACACTGCAGTTCCTTCCGCTGCTCCTTGGCGGCGTTGCGACGGTCTTGTTTGGCATCGAAGCACTGCTGCGACTCCGACGCAAACCGTTTAAGCCAGATGGCCGGTTTCAAGTTCAATCAATGCCATGGAACTGATCTGGCTCATCGCGTTATTCATCGGCCTTCTCGCGCTCCGCTGCCCGGTTGCCTACGCGATGATTATCACGTCATTCGTTGCCCTTTGGACCGGAGACCTTCCAGTCCTCAATGTCTCACTGAAGCTTGCGAGCGGGGTCGATTCGTTTCCGCTGCTAGCCATTCCATTGTTCATTCTGGCCGGCAACCTGATGAACACACTCGGAATCACCGAACGGATCTTTGGCCTAGCCGGAGCCTTGGTGCGCCACCTCCCCGGGGGCCTGGGTCACGTGAACGTCTTGGCTTCGGTGTTCTTCGCCGGCATGTCGGGTTCGTCCATCGCCGACGCAGGTGGCCTGGGCGCAGTCGAGATCAAGGCTATGCGGGAAGCCGGCTATCCGCCGGCGTTCAGCGCAGCCGTCACCGCTGCGTCGGCCACCATTGGCCCCGTCGTCCCGCCGTCGATCGCCATGGTCCTCTATGCATTTCTAGCCGAACAGTCGATCGCCGCCATGTTTCTGGCCGGCATCGTGCCAGGTCTTTTGATGGCCGCCGCGATGATGGCGCTCATCTACAGCCTCAGCCGGAGCGAAGCCTACACGTGCCCCGTCATGCCACGTGCAACCTTGGCCGAAGTAGCGACCGCGACCCGGCGGGCCGCGGTGCCGATGCTAGCTCCACTGATCCTCGTCGGCGGAATCCTGCTTGGGGTGTTCACCCCGACCGAAGCGGGTGTCGTTGTAGTCATGTACGCAGTCGTTGTCGGTCTTGGCTACCTGCGCTTCCAACCATCCGAGGTCATGACGGCCGTACGCGAGACGGTGCGCACGTCGGCAGCGACGCTGTTCATTATTGCGGCGAGTATGATCTTCGGTTGGATCGTGGTGGTCCATCGAGCACCGGACCTGACCCTGGCATTCGTGTCGACCTTCATTGAGAGCCCGACGGCCGTAATGGCCTGTATCATCCTCACCATGTTCGTGATCGGAATGTTTCTTGAAGGTATTCCTGCGCAAGTGCTGACAGTGCCGACCTTTCTTGCGCTAGCTACGCGCTTCGGTATCGACCCAATCCACATGGGCGTGGTCGTGGTGCTAACCATCATGATTGGTTCACTCACTCCACCCGTCGGCCTCGTCCTCTACACAGTGATGGCGATTTCCAAGGTCCGCATGCATTCGCTTGTGCGAGCACTGTGGCCCTTTTACCTCGTCCTCCTGCTCACCACTTTGGTCGTTGGGTTCGTTCCCAGCCTGAGTCTGTGGCTTCCTGGCCTGGTCCTCGGACGATGACGCCCCAAACAACGTTCGAAACTGTCCAAGCTGAGTTTCCCATCAAGAAGAAATGGGCCTATTTTAATAATGCCTCGATCGGACCCTGCTCGACTCGCGTGAATGATGCAGTGAGTCAGTTTCTAGCGGAAGTCCAGAGGGACGGACGCCTCCATTACCCCGAATGGTGCCGAGAAGCAGATGGAGCAATCAAGACCCGCATCGCAAACCTGATCGGCGCGATGCCTAATGAGCTTGCGTTTGTTCCGAACACGACGCAAGGACTTTCACTCGTCGCAAACGGTCTCGACTGGAGGGATGGAGACAACGTCATCATCGCGGACATCGAATATCCGTCCAACGTCTACCCATGGCTGAATCTCCGGCCGCGAGGGGTAAACGTCCGGTGGGTTGAGGCTCGGCGGGGCCGCATCGCCCCAAAGGATGTCGAGCAAGCAATCGACGCGCGTACGCGCCTCGTCTCCCTGAGTTCAGTGCAGTTTTCGAACGGGTTTCGTCTCGACCTAGGCGCTCTGAGTGAAATCTGCAAGCGCCGACGCGTGCGGCTGAACCTCGACGCGATCCAGCACGTCGGCGCCCTCCATCTCGACGTATCGCGCTATCAAATCGATTATCTTTCGGCGGGCGGCCACAAATGGCTCTTGGGCCCGATCGGCAGCGGCATCTTCTACTGCCGCCGGGACGCACTGGAAACACTGAGCCCTCCGATTGTCGGCTACCACAGCGTGGACAAACCCTTAGACCATGCCGACTACGAGCTGACCCTGCGGCCAGATGCCGGCCGTTTCGAGGAAGCGCTCGTGGGTTTCCCGGCCATCCGCGGGCTGGATGCATCAGTACAGATGCTGTTGGAACTATCGATGCCAGCAGTCGAACGGCACGTACTTGACCTGACGTCGCTCGCCATCGAAGGACTTCGCAGCCGGGGTTACGAGATACTCAGCCCAGCCACCAAGGCCGAACGGTCGGGCATTGTGTCGTTCAAGCACCCATCGGTGTCGGCGCCGACCGTCGAAGCACGCCTAACTGCCGGCGGCGTCCAAGTTGCCGTCCGCCGGGGAGCACTGCGTCTCTCCCCATCTTTCTACAACGACACCAACGAGATTGAGAGATTCCTCGAGGTGCTGCCCTGAGACAGCCTCCGTCAGGCACCAACTAGGGAAGGACCGCCGGGCAAGAGGAGGCGGTCCGGCTAGTGCTCACGGACCAACCCTGATTAGTATCCCCACACTATCGACAGACCCCAATTACCCAGCATCGTGCGCCCTACCACTACTAGGTCAACCGACCTATGACCCAAGTCATATTGGCCCATTTATCGCCATTTCTCGGTGCATTCACAGCCTTCCCGACTCCTAGAAAGCCTACCTCACCGGTAAAAACAAAGGGAAACTATTGACACTTAGCCGATCGAGGCGCATCCTATGGGGCGGTTCGAAACTTAATGAGTGAATATGTCATGGGGTGTAGTTGAAATGATACTAAAGGGTTTGTTTGGTTCTGGAGTTTGTTCTTGTGTCGTCCTGGCTAGCCTTTTGCTGGCCTCGCCTAGTAGTGCCCAAGATGGCGCTACCGTCCACGAAGGCCTAGAGATCTCTATTGGTCATTTGGACCGGGGAATTGTTGTTCCTCTCGGGGACTGCCCGCCCGGCGAAAACATCGTTCGCGGGGTTATTGCACCCGGCACCAACGACACCGAGTTCGTAACCGTTCATCTAGACTTCAAGGTTTTGGCTGATTTCGACCCTGTGAACTGGCCTCGGCCGGCCATTCATGACATTAATGGCCGCGTGTATCGTACGGCCCAGGTTTTCAGCGACATGGATCGTGAACCCGAATACACCTGTAATTTTTCGTTCCGGGTACCGGTTGGAATGGACGTCAAGGAAATATTGGTCGACGACATAACATTGGACCTCACTGCGCATGACCAGTAGCAGCGTTAGAACTTAAAGGAGTAGAGGAAAACATGGAGATTAATCGACGTAAATTCTTCAAGAGCGTTGGTGGGTCTGCTGCAGTTGCGCTCATGACTTCTTCGCAGAAAGCTGAGGCTCTCGAGCACTTCATGGAAGAGGAGCTCGAGGAGCATATGCTCGACCAGGGCCAGCAGACGGGCACCTATCCGACCGTTGCCGAACTCGCCGAACAGGACAAAGACCTTACCCGTCGTAATCGCCGGGGTGCCGGTGGTCTTTTCGTGCGCGGCCGTGACGGGAACCTACCCGCGCTCCAGCCGATGCCCGAGAAGCCGACACTGCTCGATTTCTTCAAGTACCGGTTCCGCACGGTAACCCACAATCAGCAGAGTGCCGCGCGCGCCTTGCAGACTGGCATGAATGAAAAAGTGGTCCTGGCCTGTCTTCTGCATGACGTTATCCTGGATGTTGTCCATCCGGACCACGGGTGGTGGGGCGCACAACTCATTGAGCCCTACGTGCCCGAAGAAACGACCTTTGCGGTCCGCTATCACTCGACGTTACGTTTCTTCCCGGATTCGGATTACGGATACGAGTATCCGGAAAGCTACCTCCGGACGTTTGGTGAGGATTACGTGCCGGAGCCTTACCTGCAGCGCACCTATCAGAAGGTAAGAA